>NC_017736.1 GCF_000259275.1 Helicobacter cetorum MIT 99-5656
TGGTGAAACACCCCTCGCTAAAGCGAGGAGCTTCCTAACTAAAGCACCCTACTGAATGCTAATACGAAAGGCTTTGCTCTTTAAAGTCTGCAAGGCTATTTCCTAACCCAAGAAGACTTAACCCTTTGCTTAAAATATTACTTGCGGCGTTTATATCTCTATGCTCTATATATCCGCAATTTTGACACAGATATTCTCTATGATTTAATTTAAGCTCGTGGTTGATTTGCCCACAACTATGACAAGTTTTACTCGTATATTGTGGGGGAGCTTTCACTAACAATTTGCCATTATGCTGTTGTTTGTAGTCTAAAAAAGAGATGATTTGATAGAATGAAGTATTTAGTATAGACTTATTAAGCCCACTCTTTTGTTTAACATTTTTGAGTTTGGCTCTTTTGGTCATGTTCTTAATTTGTAAGTCTTCAACTACTATCAATTCAAATTGCTTTGAAAGTTCGCTTGTGATTTTATGGTATCTGTCTAGTTTTTGATAGCTTGATTTATCAAAGGCTTTGTTTAATTTTTTTTGAGTTTTGTAAAAATTACCTCCTAGTTTGATTTTATTTTGTTTAGATTTTAAAACCCTACGGCTTTGTTTTCTTTGTAGTCTTTTAAATTCTTTAGAGTATTTTTTAAAAGAATGTAGTTTAGAATAAGTAGGAATAAGTCGTTTTAGATTGATATTTTCATCTACTTTTAAACCTAGTTCTTTCATGTCTTTTTGGTATTGTTCTAGGTCGGTTAGTTTTTCATATTCTTTTAAATCAACGCTTAAAGCTATATCATAGATATTTAAGTCCACACCGACACAATTTCTAGGCTCTTTAATAGTGTTAAGCTCTTTTTCGTATTCTATGCTAAAACTAACAAAATATTTTTGATGAGAGCAAGAGACTACGATTTGTTTAATCTTAGCATTAAGGGGTAAGTCTCTATGCATACGCATTTTTAAGGGCATTTTCATTAAGTTAAACATCTTAAAGCGTTCGTTAAAGTCTTTGATAGAAAAGCCTTGATTATTCCAAGTAAAACTTTGTTTAGCAAATTTAGAGTTTTTAAATTTAGGAAAGCCCCTATTTTTGACTTTAAAGGCATCTCTTAAGGCTCTTTCTGCATTCATGCGTGATTGTTGAGCGACTACACTACTAAAACTTAAATTCCTAGCTTTTAAATGGTGCTTAATCGCACTATCTAATTCGCTTGATTTTTGCCATTTTCTTTGTTTAGTGGGTAAATCTTTGTTTTTTTCGTATTGCTCTTGTTGTAGATTTAAGCAAATGTTATAGGCTTGGTTATAGACAAAAAAAGAGTGTTGTAATTTGGTCTGTTGCTCTTTGGTAGGATACAAACGAAATTTAAAGCCCTTATTTACTTTCATAGAAAGATTTTAGCATAATTTAGTTAAACTTGGTCTATGAAACAAATTGATAATATTAGACATGGCAGACATTGTGTTTTTTTAATGCATGTGCATTTAGTATTTGTAACTAAATATAGGCGTAAAGCATTCAACAAAGAAGTTATAGACTTTTTAGGTTCTGTATTTGCTAAGGTATGCAAAGACTTTGAAAGCGAGTTAGTAGAATTTGATGGGGAAAGCGACCATGTGCATTTACTTATCAATTATCCACCAAAAGTTAGTGTTAGTAGGTTAGTTAATTCTTTAAAGGGTGTTAGTAGTCGTTTGGTTAGACAACAAAATTTTAAAAATGTTAAAGCTACTTTGTGGGGCAATCATTTATGGTCGCCTAGTTATTTTGCTGGAAGCTGTGGGGGTGCTCCTTTAGAAATCATTAAGCAATATATCCAAGAGCAAGAAACACCACATTAGATTTGCTAACCTTTTGTTTTTAGGTTAAATGACACTAAAAAATAGCCTAACGGCTATTGACGCTTACATCTCCGCCCTAAAGGACGGAGTTTTTCGCTTTGTTGGGATAAACGCAAAAAATCGCAAAATAATGATTAAAAAAAGGCAAATTCTAAAACAACTCACTATGGCTACCGAGCCTTCTCATTTGTGTTTTAATTTCTAAAACCTTACTTTGATACTTAGCTAATTGTTTTTCTAATTTGCCAAGCTCCTTATAAAATTTAACCCCCATTTCTACATCTCTTAACATCTCAGCTCCTTGTGTTAAACGACATTGTAGCCCCATTATATCTAAACTTTAACCAATCTATGCTAAACTACAATTAAAAGGGGCGAGCATATATTTTGTATTACAAAATAGCTCGCAGTGGGGCAAACCCCCCTTGACCCCCCAAAAATCAAAATAAGGGAATAAGTGAGTATTCAAACAAACAAACAAGTTATTAAAAGTCTTAGATTATCTAAAGAGCAATGGCAAACTATCCAAACTCAAATGCAAGAAAAAAATTTAAACTTCTCGCAATTAGTTTTAAACTCTCTTTTAGCTCAAAACTCACAAGCTCCTATAAAATCTAAAAAGCAAAAAGCTATTGTTAATAAAGAGCTAGTCATTGAATTAGCTAAGTGGGGAAATAATTTAAATCAAATCGCTAAACATCTCAACACTAATAAGGGGGCATGGGATAGATTAGCCTTAGAGCAACTAATAGAAATTAGCAATCAATTAGAACAACTAAGAGCCAAGTATGTTAGTTAAATTTTGGGGGACTAATCAAGGGGGCGGTGATGGTGATGGGAGTATTAATTACTTGCTTAATGAAAGAGTGGAGCAAGGCACAGCTAAGGTTTTAAGGGGCGACCCTAATCTAACTAAAAGCCTTTTACTCTCTCTCACTCAAAAACACAAGGCATGTGTAGGGTGCTTATCCTTTGAAGAGCCTAACATTGATGAGAGCCTAAAATACGAACTTATGGAAAGTTTTGAAAACGCCTTACTTACAGAAAGCATGCAAAATCGCTACAACATTTTATGGGTAGAACACACAGACAAAGGGCGTTTGGAGTTAAATTTTGTTATACCTAGAATTGATTTGATAACTCAAAAAGCCTTTACCCCTTACTATCATAGTGCGGACATTAAACGCATTGACCTATGGAAAGATTGTATTAACCTAAAACACAATTTTACAAACCCCAAAGACTTAGAAAAACAGCACAACATACAACAACACCAAACTAAAAACCCTCAAAATAAAGAACTTTTAGCAACCTATGAAAAATTAGACAAGCTCATACAAGACAACTTAGGAAAGCTATTTAACAGCCGAGATGACATCATCAATTTTTTAAAAGATAGTCAGTGCGAAGTTACTAGACAAGGCAAGGATTATATCAGTGTCAAGCTACCCAATGAACCTAAAGCCAAACGATTGAAAGGATTTTACTACCATGAAACATTTAGAAGTATTTCAGACATTAGAGACCAACTTAGCGAAGTTAGACAGCGAGAGAGCCAACGAGAACGCCCAAATAATCAAAGAGATAGCGACAATCATGCAGAACTATTGCGAGAGCTTGAAAACAAGCTACACAGACACATTGAATACAAACAACGCTACTATGAAAAATTACATCAATCTACTTCAAAAGACCCAAGAGAGCCTAAAGAACAGCTACCTAGAGTTAGAGACAGCCAACAAAGAACACAACAAAACCATGCAAACGAAACTACAAGAGCTAGAGAAACAGGTCCACAAGAACCTAGCCAAGAAATCCTTACTAATGCCCCTAACTTTCATTATGGGGTTAGTCATCATGGGGACAATATTAGTGGGGGCATACTTTCTAATCATTCTACCCAGCAAGGACAAGGAATTAGAGCTTTCACAGAAAGAAGTCTTTCAGTTAAAACGAGAAATAGACCAACTAAACAACGCCAATCTACAGAGAATTTACAACCAAGAGCCGACCAAGAAATAAGGGAAAAACATGCAGAACGAATGCTTAACAATGCTACAGAATGTTTTAATCAAAGAAGTAGAGAACTTACAGAACGAGAAAGAGAACTTACTACAAGCAAAGAACAGCGAGATAGCGAGTTTAGAGAACGACAGAAACGAGCTATTAACCAAGCTAGAGAAAGTTACAGCAGAATTTCAAAGGCTAAGCAACGATTACGAGAGCCTAGAGACAGAAACCTTGAACTTAAAAGAGAGCTACGAAACGCTACTTCAAACACACAACGCACTACTAAAGAAATTTCAATCCTTAGAAACGACAGAGAGAGCCGAATTAGAGCAAGTGATACAAACCTTAGAACAGAAAGAAATCACGCTCAAAAACGATTTACAGAGCATGTGCGGGCAGATTTTACAGCAAGAATTACAGAACGCTCACATCAAAGAGCAAGAGACTTCACAAGCTCAATACAAGACACTACAGACAGAATTAGAGAATTTAGAAACAACTCTCAAACAAGAGCTAGAACAATCTTACATGGAATTTACACAAGAACACGAGACACAATTAACGCAATTAAAGACATCTACAGAAACGCAAAAGAGCGAATTAGCGACTTCTTTCAGCCGACAAATGAGCGACTTTCAAAGCGAATGGAACAAGAAACAAGAGAGCTTTCAAAACAAGTGGGAGAGCAAGAACAACGAGTTAGAGAGCAAGATACAAGGACATCAAACTTGGCTGACAAGATTGCAGAGCATAATCAAAAGATAGAAAATAGCAGAAGTAGTGGTCGTGGGTATCGGTAGATAGTGGCATTAAAAAAGTATCTTTTGTAGACAAAAAAGTATCTTTTAGCCCAAAATTCGCCACACAACCCCCTTATTTACGATATTCAAAAACTAAATAATAATTTAGATATGTTTAATTTTCTAGTTATGCTATAATTTGGTATTGAAAAACTACTTTTTAGGGGTGTTTTTGGTATTGAAAAACTACTTTTTGGTATTGAAAAACTACTTTTTAGCGATTTCAAGTCCGTATTCATGGGGGCTGAAACAGCTGTAAACAAGAATAAACAAGATATTGTTAAACAAGGGAAAAAACAACAAAATCAAAAGGACAAAAAATGGCGAAATCTCTCTCAAATTCTAAACCTAAAAAGCCTAAGAAACCTAAAATTCAAAAGGCTTTAATAACCCAAGATAATCGTTTTATCTACTCACAATACGACATGAACCTTTTGGAGCTGAAATTTTTCTACTGGATAGCTTCTAAGATTAACCCCCTAATAGACACCGATTTTAGGGAATATGAAATCTCTATCCAAGAAATCATGGGCGTTTTAGGGCATAAATCAGAAAAAAATCATGCTCTCATTAAAGACGCTCTTAAAAACTTATCTAAAAGAATTGTTGAAGAAGATAATCTCGTAATTAACGAAGTTACCAACAAAGCAAGTGGGACTTATACAGCAATCACTATTTTTGAATTTTTACAATACGATGCTGATAAGTCGGTATTTAGGTGTCAAATCAACAAACGCATGAAACCCTACTTACTAGGGCTTAAAGAGAAATTTACTCAAACCCCTTTAGAGTGTATTTTATCCATGCGAAGTTATTATGGGGTTAGAATTTATCAAATGCTTTTAAGTGAGATACGCCAAAACAGAAATACACTTAAACTCAATCTAGCTTATTTACAAAATATCCTAAGTGTGCCACAGAGCTTGTTAGTGTGGAATAATTTTAAACAATTCGTTTTACAGAAAGCTCAAAAAGAAATTAATAAGCACAGCAATATTGTGCTAACAGAAATTGAAACTTATAAGCAAGGGAAAAAAATCACTGAAATTGAGTTTTCTTTTGAATATAAGAATACAAGTAAGAAACTCTTACAGGAACAAAATAAAGAATTAAATTACACCGAAAAGATTATTAAGGGGTTGAATGCGTTTATGGGTAAAAATATCGCTTGTAAGCAAAAAGAAGATAAAAGCTGGGAGTGTGGCATTTATGATGGAGATTACAAGGTTGTGAAATTTGCTAGTCTTAGCCAAAAAATTAAGAGCATAATTACAGAGAACTATAAAAATCCTTACGAACACACTTATATTGTGCGTATAGGTTTATATTCTAACGCTCCTAGAAAATTAGTAAATTCTTTCTTTATAAGAGATTTTAAAACGCTTGAGAAGTTAAAAGAACGACAAGAAATAGCAGAGAATGAATTATATACTGACTTAGAACGCACAAAAAAAGTCCTAGAATTTAAAAATGCCATTAAGCAAGGTAATTTGTTAGATTTACTTGGTGAAACACCCCTCGCTAAAGCGAGGAGCTTCCTAACTAAAGCACCCTACTGAATGCTAATACGAAAGGCTTTGCTCTTTAAAGTCTGCAAGGCTATTTCCTAACCCAAGAAGACTTAACCCTTTGCTTAAAATATTACTTGCGGCGTTTATATCTCTATGCTCTATATATCCGCAATTTTGACACAGATATTCTCTATGATTTAATTTAAGCTCGTGGTTGATTTGCCCACAACTATGACAAGTTTTACTCGTATATTGTGGGGGAGCTTTCACTAACAATTTGCCATTATGCTGTTGTTTGTAGTCTAAAAAAGAGATGATTTGATAGAATGAAGTATTTAGTATAGACTTATTAAGCCCACTCTTTTGTTTAACATTTTTGAGTTTGGCTCTTTTGGTCATGTTCTTAATTTGTAAGTCTTCAACTACTATCAATTCAAATTGCTTTGAAAGTTCGCTTGTGATTTTATGGTATCTGTCTAGTTTTTGATAGCTTGATTTATCAAAGGCTTTGTTTAATTTTTTTTGAGTTTTGTAAAAATTACCTCCTAGTTTGATTTTATTTTGTTTAGATTTTAAAACCCTACGGCTTTGTTTTCTTTGTAGTCTTTTAAATTCTTTAGAGTATTTTTTAAAAGAATGTAGTTTAGAATAAGTAGGAATAAGTCGTTTTAGATTGATATTTTCATCTACTTTTAAACCTAGTTCTTTCATGTCTTTTTGGTATTGTTCTAGGTCGGTTAGTTTTTCATATTCTTTTAAATCAACGCTTAAAGCTATATCATAGATATTTAAGTCCACACCGACACAATTTCTAGGCTCTTTAATAGTGTTAAGCTCTTTTTCGTATTCTATGCTAAAACTAACAAAATATTTTTGATGAGAGCAAGAGACTACGATTTGTTTAATCTTAGCATTAAGGGGTAAGTCTCTATGCATACGCATTTTTAAGGGCATTTTCATTAAGTTAAACATCTTAAAGCGTTCGTTAAAGTCTTTGATAGAAAAGCCTTGATTATTCCAAGTAAAACTTTGTTTAGCAAATTTAGAGTTTTTAAATTTAGGAAAGCCCCTATTTTTGACTTTAAAGGCATCTCTTAAGGCTCTTTCTGCATTCATGCGTGATTGTTGAGCGACTACACTACTAAAACTTAAATTCCTAGCTTTTAAATGGTGCTTAATCGCACTATCTAATTCGCTTGATTTTTGCCATTTTCTTTGTTTAGTGGGTAAATCTTTGTTTTTTTCGTATTGCTCTTGTTGTAGATTTAAGCAAATGTTATAGGCTTGGTTATAGACAAAAAAAGAGTGTTGTAATTTGGTCTGTTGCTCTTTGGTAGGATACAAACGAAATTTAAAGCCCTTATTTACTTTCATAGAAAGATTTTAGCATAATTTAGTTAAACTTGGTCTATGAAACAAATTGATAATATTAGACATGGCAGACATTGTGTTTTTTTAATGCATGTGCATTTAGTATTTGTAACTAAATATAGGCGTAAAGCATTCAACAAAGAAGTTATAGACTTTTTAGGTTCTGTATTTGCTAAGGTATGCAAAGACTTTGAAAGCGAGTTAGTAGAATTTGATGGGGAAAGCGACCATGTGCATTTACTTATCAATTATCCACCAAAAGTTAGTGTTAGTAGGTTAGTTAATTCTTTAAAGGGTGTTAGTAGTCGTTTGGTTAGACAACAAAATTTTAAAAATGTTAAAGCTACTTTGTGGGGCAATCATTTATGGTCGCCTAGTTATTTTGCTGGAAGCTGTGGGGGTGCTCCTTTAGAAATCATTAAGCAATATATCCAAGAGCAAGAAACACCACATTAGATTTGCTAACCTTTTGTTTTTAGGTTAAATGACACTAAAAAATAGCCTAACGGCTATTGACGCTTACATCTCCGCCCTAAAGGACGGAGTTTTTCGCTTTGTTGGGATAACAAGACTAAGATATACAACAAAACCACGCTAAGAACACGCACTACGCTTGATTTTTTGCGTTTGGAATTAGGAACTAGCCTACAAGATACCAAAAAGATTTGTTTAGAACTCTACAAGAGCCAAGAACTCTTAAAAGCACAGCAGAAAGAAAAACAGAGCAAACAGCCGACACAAGCACCACAAAAACAATCCTACTACTACCAACAGCCTAAAGAAAACGACAAAGGCGATAGAAGTATGTAGGTCAAAAACAAGGGGAAAAATCAAAATTTTAAAAAAGAGTTTCTAAAAATTCTAATAAGCTCTTTTTTGTGGTATAGTTGATTTTTAGGGGGGGGTTTTAGCATTAAAAAACTCTTTTTTAGGGGGGGTTTTAGCATTAAAAAACTCTTTTTTAGCATTAAAAAACTCTTTTTTAGCGTTTCTAGCCCCCTTGTTTACGGCTCTCAAATGGCTGTAAACATGTATTAAACAAGAATAGTATTAAACAAGGGGAAAAATCAAAATTTTAAAAAAGAGTTTCTAAAAATTCTAATAAGCTCTTTTTTGTGGTATAGTTGATTTTTAGGGGGGGGTTTTAGCATTAAAAAACTCTTTTTTAGGGGGGGTTTTAGCATTAAAAAACTCTTTTTTAGCATTAAAAAACTCTTTTTTAGCGTTTCTAGCCCCCTTGTTTACGGCTCTCAAATGGCTGTAAACATGTATTAAACAAGAATAGTATTAAACAAGGGGAAAAATCAAAATTTTAAAAAAGAGTTTCTAAAAATTCTAATAAGCTCTTTTTTGTGGTATAATACTGCTGATGATATGACATGGCAGTTATCCTAGTGTCAAGCAAATTTGGAGCAATTAGTTTCTAACTAATGGGCGGGAGTTTGTAGTGGGTAGCACTCCGTTAGGAGGAACTACCATGAAATTCGTTTTTGTAGCGATAGTTTTAGTGGTAATCTTGACACTTCCACTTTATTAAAAACGAGCCCTTAAGAGTTCTCAGCTCTTAGGGGTTCAACTATCTAGCTACAATCATATCATCTTTTACTTAAACAAGCAAATACAAAGGACTAACAATGTCTGTAAATGCCCCTAAGCCTAAAAAGAATTACAACTATAAGAAATCTAGGAAAATTCAAAAAAATTTAATCACACAAGACAACCGACTGATTTACTCGCAATACAACGAAATGACAACTAATGAAATCAAGGTTTTTTTGTGGGCTGTTTCTAAACTCAATCCTACACAAGATACGCATTTTATTCCTTGTAAAATTCCTATTAGCGAGATTTTTGGAGCGTTAGAGCATAAAGAAACAGAAAATTACACCTACATAAAAAAGCTATGCGACAATTTAGCCAAACGCACTTTTACTGATGAAACGCTAAGTATTGACCCCACAACCAACGAGCAAGTAGAAGAGTTTGCTACTATGCCAATTTTTCAAGTTTTGAAATACAAGAAAAAACAAGCTGAGATTACCTACCAACTTAACGACTACATAAAACCCTACTTGTTAGGACTTAAAAAAAGTTTTACCCAAACTCCCCTAGATTGTATTTTGCCCATGAAAAGCTATTATGCGATACGCATTTATCAAATGCTTTTAAGCGAGATTAAACAGAACAAGAACACTTTAAAAATCAATGTGGCTTACTTACAAGAGATTTTGAGCGTAGCTAAGAGCTTGTTAGTATGGCAAGATTTTAAACGCTTTGTTTTAGAAAAAGCCCAAAAAGAAATCAACAAATACAGCGACATTGTGCTAGTAGAAATTGAACCCCATAAACAAGGGCGAAAAATTACTGACATTACCTTTCATTTTGAGTATAAAAGCACAGATAAACGAATAGTAAGGGATAAGACTAAGCAAAATAGCTACATAAATGCGATTTTAGACGCTTTTAAAGAGTTTCTAGGTAAAACTATAGCCTATGAAGTAAAAAGCAATTCTATGCCAATTTCGTGCGTTTATGAGGGGGATTGTGAAGTTGTTAGGTTTGAAAATTGCTCTGATGAGCTAAAAAATGCCCTAAATACCCCAGAAAAATACAAAAACCGCCAAGTTGCTGTAATGAAATTAAAAGACCGAGAGAGCGGTAAAATCTACTCTTTAGCAGTTAGAGATTTAAACAGCATTCAAAAAATAAGGGAGCGACAAGCCCAAGCCGAGAGCCTTTTTTACCAAGACACAAAAAAGGTTAAAGATAGTTTTGATATTCAAAATGCGGTTAAAAACGGCACGCTTTTTGAATATATGCAACAATGGAAGCAAGAAAAATGATTTTCTTGTCATCTATGAAAACTCAAATCAAAGTTACACCTATTGTTGACATTACAATATTTTTGTAATGAAAATACAATTTCACTAACTGTATTATACGAAATTGCTCCTTGATAGTATTTTAAAAGACCAAGTCCAAAAATAACAACAAAAACTAATGTAATGCCCACACCTTGCATAAAACTTTTTGTATTGATTTTTTTTAATTCACTACGAGTAATCTCATTTAAACTACCCATTTTTTTAGCATTGTCTCTTAATTCTTGTTTTGTTTTTTCTAGCTCTTGTTGAAAAGTTTCACGCATATTTTTTAATTCGTTTTCATGCGTTTTTTGTATTTGTAGTATTTTGTTTTCAGCGTTTGCTATAACTCCATTAAGTGTTTTATTAGCAGTATTAGTGTCATTCAAAAGAGTATCCAAATTGTTAAAATTATTTTCAACCCTTAAAGAGACAATATCCATTTTATCTACAAGTTCTCTTAAGTGAGCTATATCAGACATTTTTTCATACTCCTACATCATTTTTACTATCAAGCTGTTTGAATACATCATCACGCAAATACGAAACAAAATTTTCAGCAGAGTGAGCCAACCTTTTAAATTTTTGAAATTTCATGGCTTGCTCTCTATCGTTAAAATTTTCACTTATTTTTTTAGTGTAATAGGCAGAATTTTTTTCACTTGTTCCTAAGTCATAGGCAGTCTTATTAAAAAAGCGACTATGTGTAAGGATTGTAAAATCTTTAATAGTGATATATGAAACATCTTGTATTAAGTCAAAAATACCGCTAATTTCAAAATATTTATTGCCAAAGAAATTCATAAATTCATAAGTCAAATCATCTAAATCTTTTACACGACTTAATACAAAAATGATTTTTGCCCGACTATTTACTTCTAGGATTTTTTTGTAAGTATCATAAGCATTTAAGTTATCTTGCTCTCCATTACCTAATGGAATAAACCAAACAAAATTATTATGAAAATAATTTTGAATTTCTTTTAAAAAGATTTCAGTAGTTTTGTTACCGCCAACATCTATAATCAAATTTTCATCTGTAATCAAAAAATCATCTAATTGTCTCAGCTTATTAGTATTGATAACATGCTCATCTATGATATTACTTTTATACAAGCTTTTTACATCATTATTCTCATCATCAATTTCAACTAATTTTACTTTAAAATTACCATTTGATTTTTCATAAAAATAGCTTGTTAGAATTTGATTAGCAAAAGTGCTTTTACCAACTCCGCCCTTACTATTTAATACAACAGCAATCATAATACAGCCTATGGTCTATCATTGTCATGTGATTTATGACTTCTTAGCTCATGGTGTCTATCATGGTTATTGCTATCGTGCGTAGTAGATTTTTCTTTTTCTTTGTGAATATAGCCTAAATAATCAACAGCATATTTTTTAATCACTTGTGCCGACACATTAAAACTAAACTTATCATAAATAATGCGTTTCATTTGGGCGAATGTTAAACCATCTTTCAAACACATTTTAAGTAGTTCATTGATTTTTTCTAAAAAATCGTTTGTTTCATTTTTTACTTTACTATACTCTTTTTTAATGACTTCATAATCATTAATAATCTCTTGCTTTATTCTTTGGATTTCATCATCTTTTAAAGCCTTATTAACCCAACCTTTAGCGATACTATTAGGATTTTTTGCCATTTTTACCCCTTATTAAAATTAAAAATTTTTCGCATTATATCACAAATTAGAATATAATTAGCTATTCTAAAATATTGTTTAAAGCAAGACGAGCCATTGTCTATACGACAATGACTACGCCTTGTTTAAGGGCGTTGCCCTTAAAAAACCCAAATTAGTAAGGGAAAAAAATTGAAAACAACAGCTATAAGCATACGCTTAAATAAAGAGCAAAAAGATTTAATTACATTTAAAGCAAAAGCAATCAATATCAGTAAAACAGACTTGATATTAAGAGCTATAGAAAATGCCGAAATAAAAAGTGATAGTAAAGACACCACAAAGCTATTAAGTGAAGTTAATCGCATAGGTAATAATCTTAATCAAATCGCCCATGCTATCAACCTAACTAAATTAAAAAATCAATTACATAATTTTGATTTTTCTACATTAGAAAATGATTTAACTATCATCAAATACCAACTTAACGAACTATTGAAAAAAGCCTAGACATGATTATAACTATTAGTATGAAATCTTATGGATTAGCTGAGTATTTAAAAAGCGGTAAAAAACAAGGCGACCCTTATACAAGACAAGAGAAAGACATAGTAACTCATCTCTATGGAAATTTAGATACTTTTAGACATGCAACTAATTATCTTAAAAAAAATAAACAATGGAGTAAAAATTACGAGCATTGTGTCATAGGTTTTAGCAAAACAGACATGCAAATTTTAGAAAAATTACCCCCACAAGAAAGAACCAATGCTTTACAAGATATGGCTTTACAAGTGATAAAACACCGAACAACAGGCTATGATTTAAAGCATGAAGTAATCGCTTATGCTGAAGTGCATGACCCAAAAATAAAATATAGAACAGACAATAAAGAAAGGTTAAGCCATATCCATATAGGGATAAGCTATTTAAACGCCCTAGACAATACAAGACTAAGGACAACTTTTTATAACAATTCTTTTATAAAAGACACCCTACAAAAATATATCGCCAAACAATACAACCTAACCTATTCAACTTCCAATGATAAAAAACAAGAGCCATTTAAAAGAGAATGGGAAACAAAAGAATTTAGTCAATCTCATTTAGCTAGAATGGAGTTAAAAGAGAGTTTAAAGGATATTAAAAGCGTTGATGAATTGAAAGAATTTTTTAAACAAAACGACATTAAATACAGAGAAGTAAAAACCAAAAATAACCATTATTTTAAGGTCATTGATAAAGAGAAATACAAGCATGATATTAACTTAAGGGGCAAGGATTTTAAGCATATAGAATTATTGACTAAGGGGGAAAGTTCCACTAAAAAAGATTACTACCCAGATAATCTACAGACCGCCACACAGCAAGAGCTAGAAACAATCCTAGAAACTTACCGCCAAGAGCGAACTACATTCATTGATAAAAGGCGGAGCAAACAATCCAAAGAATTACTACAACAAGAGCTAGAAAGAGATTTAACGCAATTCAACCAAGCCAAGCAAGAACTAGAACAAAACAACCACACCAACAGCATACAAATCAGTAAGCCGACCTACCAACAAAAACTACTAAGCTCCTACTATAAGAGCTATATAGACAACGACTTTAAAGGCTTTTTTGTTAGTAAAAATAAGGACTACATAGACATCAAACATAACCAAAAACAAATCCACATACAAGACAAAGGCGATAGCATTGTATCGCTAAATCATCAAGCTAACAGCCTACAAGAGCAAGTAAAAATCATGCTTGATTTAGCTATCGCTAAAGAGTGGAAATTAACAGAGCTTGACATTAAGGGCAACGCAGATTTTAAAGCTGAAGTTAAAAAACAAATCGCCCACCGCCTAAAAGAACAAGAACCAATCAATCTACCCAACGAACTACAAAAAATGCACGAAAATGCCCTACAATCAACGAAAAATCAAAAACCGACTAATGTATACCTACACCACAAAAAGAGCCACAAACCCCCCTTAATGAATTTGATTTGATTAACACCAAGCTAAAATTTCAAACTATCATGGACTACCTAGCCAAACAAGGCAAGAACAGAGCCGACTACGAATTAAAGCCAAGCAC